>NZ_RWIL01000020.1:0-16636 GCF_009764635.1 Pseudomonas sp. PB103
TCTCGCCAGCACGACCTTCGTCGAGCAGCTTGCGGAACATTTCAACACCGGTGCAAGTAGTAACGGTGGTGTCACGCAGACCAACGATTTCCAGCGGATCTTGAACGCGAACGATACCGCGCTCGATACGACCAGTTACAACAGTACCGCGACCGGAGATCGAGAATACGTCTTCGATCGGCATCAGGAACGGCTTGTCAGTCACACGAACTGGTTCTGGGATGTAGCTGTCCAGAGTCTCAACCAGTTTCTTGACGGCAGTGGTGCCCATCTCGTTGTCGTCTTTGCCTTCCAGAGCCATACGAGCCGAACCGATGATGATTGGAGTGTCATCGCCCGGGAAGTCGTAGGTGGACAGCAGGTCGCGAACTTCCATCTCAACCAGTTCCAGCAGCTCAGCGTCGTCTACCAGGTCAGCCTTGTTCAGGAAAACCACGATGTACGGAACGCCTACCTGACGGGACAGCAGGATGTGCTCACGGGTTTGTGGCATCGGACCATCAGCGGCCGAGCAAACCAGAATAGCGCCGTCCATTTGAGCAGCACCGGTGATCATGTTCTTCACATAGTCAGCGTGACCTGGGCAGTCAACGTGAGCGTAGTGACGGATCTTCGAGTTGTACTCAACGTGTGCGGTGTTGATGGTGATACCGCGAGCTTTCTCTTCCGGTGCGCTGTCGATCTTGTCGAAGTCAACGATTGCCGAACCGAAAACTTCGGAGCAAACGCGAGTCAGAGCAGCAGTCAGAGTGGTTTTACCGTGGTCAACGTGACCGATGGTGCCAACGTTGACGTGCGGTAGGGAACGATCAAATTTTTCTTTAGCCACGACAATTAACTCCTAGCCTAAAGGGGCTGAATCAGCCTTGTTTTTTGGTTACGGATTCGACGATGTGCGACGGAGCCGTATCGTATTTTTTGAATTCCATAGAGTAGCTTGCGCGACCCTGGGACATGGAACGAACGTCGGTCGCATAACCGAACATCTCACCCAGTGGAACCTCGGCACGGATAACCTTGCCGGACACTGTGTCTTCCATACCCTGGATCATGCCGCGACGACGGTTAAGGTCGCCCATCACATCACCCATATAGTCTTCAGGCGTAACAACCTCTACAGCCATGATCGGCTCAAGCAACTCACCACCGCCCTTCTGGGCCAGTTGCTTGGTCGCCATGGAGGCAGCCACTTTAAACGCCATCTCGTTGGAGTCGACGTCGTGGTAAGAACCATCGAACACGGTAGCCTTCAGGCCGATCAGCGGATAGCCGGCAACAACGCCGTTCTTCATCTGCTCTTCGATACCCTTCTGGATAGCCGGGATGTATTCCTTAGGAACCACACCACCTACAACTTCGTTCACGAATTGCAGACCTTCCTGACCTTCGTCAGCAGGAGCAAAACGGATCCAGCAGTGACCGAACTGGCCACGACCGCCGGACTGACGAACGAACTTGCCTTCGATTTCACAGTTCTTCGTGATGCGCTCACGATACGAAACCTGAGGCTTGCCGATGTTGGCTTCGACGTTGAACTCACGGCGCATCCGGTCAACCAGGATGTCCAGGTGCAGCTCGCCCATGCCGGAGATGATCGTCTGACCAGTCTCTTCATCAGTTTTTACGCGGAAAGACGGGTCTTCCTGAGCAAGTTTGCCCAGAGCGATACCCATTTTTTCCTGGTCATCCTTGGTCTTAGGCTCTACGGCAACCGAAATAACCGGCTCCGGGAAGTCCATACGAACCAGGATGATTGGCTTGTCAGCGTTGCAGAGGGTTTCACCAGTGGTGACGTCCTTCATGCCGATCAGGGCCGCGATGTCACCAGCGCGTACTTCCTTGATCTCTTCACGGGCGTTTGCGTGCATCTGCACCATACGACCCACGCGCTCTTTCTTGCCTTTAACCGAGTTGATTACGCCGTCGCCGGAGTTCAACACGCCCGAGTAAACGCGGACGAAGGTCAAAGTACCCACGAATGGGTCGGTAGCGATCTTGAACGCCAGAGCCGAGAACGGCTCCGCATCGTCTGCATGACGCTCCAGCTCGACTTCTTCGTTATCCGGGTCAGTACCCTTGATAGCTGGAATGTCGGTTGGCGCAGGCAGGAAGTCGATAACGGCGTCGAGAACCAGGGGAACACCCTTGTTCTTGAAAGACGAACCGCAAACAGCCAGAACGATTTCGCCGGCGATAGTACGCTGACGCAAAGCAGCTTTGATCTCTTCGATCGACAGCTCTTCGCCTTCCAGGTACTTGTTCATCAGCTCTTCGTTGGCTTCGGCAGCAGCCTCAACCATGTTGTTGCGCCACTCGTCAGCCAGCTCTTTCAGCTCGGCAGGAATGTCCTTGCGAACAGGGACCATACCTTTGTCAGAGTCGTTCCAGTACACAGCTTGCATGTTGATCAGATCAATCTGACCCTGGAAGTTGTCTTCCGAACCGATAGCCAACTGGATCGGCACCGGAGTGTGACCCAGACGCTGTTTGATCTGAGCGATCACGCGCAGGAAGTTGGCGCCAGCACGGTCCATCTTGTTTACGTAAACAAGACGTGGAACACCGTATTTGTTGGCTTGACGCCATACGGTTTCCGACTGAGGCTCAACGCCCGAAGTACCGCAGAACACAACGACAGCGCCGTCGAGTACGCGCAGGGAACGTTCAACTTCAATGGTGAAGTCAACGTGGCCCGGGGTATCGATTACGTTGAAACGGTGCTCGTGCGAGTACTGCTTCTCGGAACCTTTCCAGAAGGCGGTGATGGCAGCAGAAGTAATGGTAATACCACGCTCCTGCTCCTGCACCATCCAGTCTGTGGTCGCGGCGCCGTCATGCACCTCGCCCATTTTGTGACTTTTGCCGGTGTAAAAAAGGACGCGCTCGGTGGTGGTGGTTTTACCAGCATCCACGTGAGCGACGATACCGATGTTACGGTAGCGACTAATCGGAGTAGTACGAGCCATAAAGCCCTCGCAAAATTAGTGAAGCTAAAATTAGAAGCGGTAGTGCGAGAAAGCTTTGTTGGCTTCGGCCATACGGTGCACGTCTTCACGCTTCTTAACAGCAGCACCTTTACCTTCAGCAGCATCCAGCAGTTCGCCAGCCAAACGCAGAGCCATAGACTTCTCGCCACGCTTACGTGCGAAGTCTACCAACCAGCGCATTGCCAGAGCGTTACGACGGGAAGGACGAACCTCGACCGGAACCTGGTAAGTAGCACCACCAACGCGGCGCGACTTCACTTCGACCAGCGGAGCGATGGCGTCGAGTGCTTTTTCGAAGAGTTCCAGGGGATCGGTGCCAGCCTTACGGGTCGCAACGGTTTCCAGGGCACCATAAACGATACGCTCGGCAACGGCTTTCTTGCCGCTTTCCATAACGTGGTTCATGAATTTGGCGAGGATCTGGCTTCCGTATTTCGGATCGTCCAGAATCTCACGCTTTGCTGCTACGCGACGTCTTGGCATGATAAGCCCTCAAGCGGTCTTCAGGTTAGCTCGGGACAGATCCAATGGATGCGTGCCCGACCTTACTCTTATCGACTCAATAAAATGAAAATCTGCAAAACGGCCGATTACTTCGGACGCTTGGTACCGTACTTCGAACGACCCTGGTTACGACCTTTAACGCCGGAAGTATCCAAAGAACCGCGAACGGTGTGGTAACGAACACCTGGCAAGTCTTTTACACGACCGCCGCGGATCAGTACCACGCTGTGCTCTTGCAGGTTGTGACCTTCACCACCGATGTACGAAGAAACTTCGAAACCGTTGGTCAGGCGCACACGGCATACTTTACGCAGTGCCGAGTTAGGTTTTTTCGGCGTAGTGGTGTACACACGGGTGCACACGCCACGACGTTGCGGGCAGTTCTGCAGCGCAGGTACGTCGGATTTCTCGACGATACGCTTACGCGGCTGACGTACCAGCTGGTTGATAGTTGCCATCTACTAGCTCCACTGTTGTCTTGCGACGCTATTGTCTTGCAAGAAAAGCAAAATGGCAGGAACGAATTCCCGCCAAATTTAGGGGATCAAGAGTCTAAAGAGGATCTTGTCCCCAGTCAAGGCAAGGCCCCGACCTCCCCGCCCCTCGAACCTCGACAAAATGTCTCGATTCGACGAACGGGGTGATCAGGGCCTTACACTCATTTATCGCAGAACTCAGTTACCGCTCGAGTTCAGCGCTTCGGTCAGTGCTGCTTCCACTTCACTGGCGCTTACGCGCAACGGCTTGTCTGCTTCACGACGACGCTTGCGCTCGCTGTGATATGCCAGGCCGGTACCTGCCGGGATCAGACGACCCACGACAACGTTTTCTTTCAGGCCGCGCAGGTAATCGCGCTTGCCGGTGACTGCCGCTTCGGTCAGTACGCGGGTGGTTTCCTGGAAGGAAGCCGCCGAGATGAACGATTCGGTGGACAACGACGCCTTGGTGATACCGAGCAGAACGCGAGTGTACTTGGAGACGAACTTGTCTTCGCCGCCCAGACGCTCGTTCTCTACCAGTACGTGAGTCAGTTCCATCTGGTCGCCCTTGATGAAACTCGAATCGCCGGATTCAGCGATTTCAACTTTACGCAGCATCTGACGCAGGATGGTCTCGATGTGCTTATCGTTGATCTTCACGCCTTGCAGACGGTAAACGTCCTGGATCTCGTTCACGATGTACTTGGCCAGCGCGCTCACACCCAGCAGACGCAGGATGTCGTGCGGATCGCTTGGACCGTCGGAGATAACTTCGCCGCGGTTTACCTGTTCGCCTTCGAAGACGTTCAGGTGACGCCACTTCGGAATCAGCTCTTCGTACGGATCGGTACCGTCGTTCGGGGTAATAACCAGACGGCGCTTGCCTTTGGTTTCTTTACCGAACGCGATGGTGCCGCTGACTTCAGCCAGAATCGACGCTTCTTTCGGACGACGAGCTTCGAACAAGTCGGCAACACGCGGCAGACCACCGGTGATGTCGCGGGTCTTCGAAGTTTCTTGCGGGATACGCGCGATAACATCACCGATCGCGATCTTCGCACCATCCGCTACACCGACCAGAGCGTTGGCTGGCAGGAAGTACTGAGCGATAACGTCAGTGCCTGGCAGCAACAGATCCTTGCCGTTGTCGTCGACCATCTTCACTGCTGGACGGATTTCTTTGCCCGCAGCTGGACGATCTTTCGCGTCGAGGACTTCAATGTTGGTCATACCGGTCAATTCGTCAGTCTGACGCTTGATCGTGATGCCTTCTTCCATGCCCACGTAGGTCACGGTACCTTTCATTTCGGTAACGATTGGGTGAGTGTGCGGATCCCACTTGGCCACGATTGCGCCAGCGTCGACCTTGTCACCTTCTTTAACCGAAATCACAGCACCGTACGGCAGCTTGTAACGCTCACGCTCACGACCGAAGTCATCAGCGATGGCCAGCTCACCGGAACGGGAAACAGCAACCAGGTGACCATCTACTCGCTCAACATGCTTCAAATTGTGCAGACGAACGGTACCGCCATTCTTCACCTGAACGCTGTCCGCAGCGGAAGTCCGGCTAGCCGCACCACCGATGTGGAACGTACGCATCGTCAGCTGGGTACCCGGCTCACCGATGGACTGAGCAGCGATAACGCCGACCGCTTCACCGATGTTCACCTGGTGACCACGAGCCAAGTCACGGCCGTAGCACTTGGCGCAAATGCCATAGCGGGTTTCGCAGCTGATCGGCGAACGCACGATCACTTCGTCGATGCTGTTCAGCTCGATGAACTCAACCCACTTCTCGTCGACCAGAGTACCGGCCGGAACGATAACGTCCTCGGTGCCTGGCTTGAATACGTCACGGGCAATAACACGACCCAATACGCGCTCACCCAACGGCTCTACAACGTCACCGCCTTCAATGTGCGGAGTCATCAGCAGACCGTGTTCGGTGCCGCAATCGATCTCGGTTACAACCAGATCCTGCGCCACGTCTACCAGACGACGAGTCAGGTAACCGGAGTTCGCAGTTTTCAACGCGGTATCCGCAAGACCTTTACGAGCACCGTGAGTCGAGATGAAGTACTGAAGTACGCTCAAACCTTCACGGAAGTTCGCAGTAATCGGCGTTTCAATGATGGAACCGTCCGGCTTGGCCATCAGACCACGCATACCGGCCAGCTGACGAATCTGTGCTGCGGAACCCCGCGCACCCGAGTCGGCCATCATGTACATCGAGTTGAAAGACTCTTGATCGACTTCAACGCCGTGACGGTCGATAACCTTCTCTTTCGAGAGGTTGGCCATCATTGCCTTGGAAACTTCGTCGTTCGCTTTCGACCAAAGGTCGATCACTTTGTTGTACTTCTCGCCCTGGGTTACCAGGCCGGAGGCGTACTGGCTCTCGATCTCTTTCACTTCGTCGGTGGCAGCACCGATGATGCGGGCTTTCTCGTCCGGGATAACGAAGTCGTTAACACCGATGGAAACGCCGGAGATGGTCGAGTAAGCGAAACCGGTGTACATCAACTGGTCAGCGAAGATAACAGTCTCTTTCAAACCAACCACGCGGTAGCACTGGTTGATCAGCTTGGAGATCGCCTTTTTCTTCATCGGCAGGTTGACGACGTCGTACGACAGACCTTTTGGCACAACCTGGAACAGCAGCGCACGGCCGACAGTGGTGTCGACGATACGGGTACCGCTCACGCTGTTGCCGTCACGGTCGTTGACGGTTTCGTTGATACGAACTTTAACCTTGGCGTGCAGTGCGGCTTCGCCGGCACGGAACACACGGTCAACTTCCTGCAGATCCGCGAATACACGACCTTCGCCTTTGGCGTTGATCGCTTCACGAGTCATGTAGTACAGACCCAATACAACGTCCTGCGACGGAACGATGATTGGCTCACCGTTGGCTGGCGACAGAATGTTGTTGGTCGACATCATCAACGCACGCGCTTCGAGCTGGGCTTCCAGCGTCAGCGGTACGTGCACGGCCATTTGGTCGCCGTCGAAGTCGGCGTTGTACGCGGCGCAGACCAGAGGGTGCAGCTGGATAGCCTTACCTTCGATCAGTACCGGTTCAAACGCCTGGATACCCAGACGGTGAAGGGTCGGTGCACGGTTGAGAAGAACCGGGTGTTCGCGAATCACTTCAGCGAGAACGTCCCAAACCTCTGGCAGTTCGCGCTCGACCATTTTCTTGGCCGCTTTGATGGTGGTCGCGAGACCACGCATTTCCAGCTTGCCGAAAATGAACGGTTTGAACAGCTCGAGAGCCATCTTCTTCGGCAGACCGCACTGATGCAGACGCAGGGTCGGGCCTACGGTAATTACCGAACGACCGGAGTAGTCAACACGCTTACCGAGCAAGTTCTGACGGAAACGACCTTGCTTACCCTTGATCATGTCAGCCAGGGATTTCAGAGGACGCTTGTTCGAACCGGTGATAGCGCGGCCACGACGACCGTTGTCGAGCAGAGCATCGACAGCTTCCTGCAACATACGCTTTTCGTTGCGCACGATGATGTCCGGAGCGGACAGATCCAGCAGGCGCTTCAAACGGTTGTTACGGTTGATCACTCGACGATACAGATCGTTGAGGTCGGAAGTCGCGAAACGACCGCCGTCCAGCGGGACCAGTGGACGCAGATCTGGCGGCAGAACCGGCAGAACGGTCAGCACCATCCACTCTGGCAGGTTGCCGGAACCCTGGAAGGCTTCCATCAACTTCAGACGCTTGGACAGCTTCTTGATCTTGGTTTCGGAGTTGGTTTGCGGAATTTCTTCGCGCAGACGGCCAATCTCGTGTTCCAGGTCGATAGCGTGCAGCAGTTCACGGACAGCTTCAGCACCCATACGGGCGTCGAAGTCGTCACCGAACTCTTCCAGCGCTTCGAAGTACTGCTCGTCGTTCAGCAGCTGACCTTTTTCAAGGGTGGTCATGCCCGGGTCGATAACGACATAGCTCTCGAAGTAGAGAACGCGTTCGATATCACGCAGGGTCATGTCCATCAGCAGGCCGATACGGGACGGCAGCGATTTCAGGAACCAGATGTGGGCAACCGGCGAAGCCAGTTCGATGTGCGCCATGCGCTCACGACGAACCTTGGCCAGTGCAACTTCAACGCCGCACTTCTCGCAGATCACACCACGGTGTTTCAAGCGCTTGTACTTACCGCACAGGCACTCGTAATCCTTTACCGGGCCAAAGATCTTGGCGCAGAACAAGCCGTCACGCTCAGGTTTGAACGTACGGTAGTTGATGGTTTCCGGCTTTTTAACTTCACCGAACGACCATGAGCGGATCATCTCAGGCGAGGCCAATCCGATACGGATGGCGTCGAACTCTTCGACTTGACCCTGGTTTTTCAGCAAATTCAGTAGGTCTTTCAAGGCCTTTCCTCCTGGCGGAGCAGAGAGCGGGCAATCCTGCCCCGCTCTCGATTCGCGTCACGTGTTATTCGGTTTCCAGATCGATATCGATGCCGAGGGAACGAATTTCCTTGATCAACACGTTGAAGGACTCGGGCATGCCCGGCTCCATACGGTGATCGCCATCCACGATGTTTTTGTACATCTTGGTACGACCGTTCACATCGTCCGACTTCACTGTGAGCATTTCTTGCAGAGTGTAAGCAGCACCGTATGCTTCCAGTGCCCAGACCTCCATCTCCCCGAAACGCTGACCACCGAACTGCGCCTTACCACCCAGCGGCTGCTGGGTAACCAGGCTGTACGAACCGGTAGAACGCGCGTGCATCTTGTCGTCTACCAAGTGGTTCAGCTTCAGCATGTACATGTAGCCAACGGTAACTGGACGCTCGAACTTGTTGCCGGTACGGCCGTCAGTCAGCTGCATCTGGCCGCTTTCCGGCAGGTCTGCCAGTTTCAGCATGGCCTTGATTTCGCTTTCCTTGGCGCCGTCGAACACTGGAGTGGCCATTGGAACGCCGCCACGCAGGTTCTTCGCCAGATCCAGGATTTCCTGATCGGAGAAGCTGTCCAGATCTTCGTTACGACCGCCGATCTGGTTGTAGATCTCGTCCAGGAAGGTACGCAGCTCAGCGACTTTACGCTGCTCTTCGATCATCCGGTTGATCTTCTCGCCCAGACCTTTGGCCGCGAGGCCCAGGTGGGTTTCAAGGATCTGACCAACGTTCATACGCGAAGGTACGCCCAGTGGGTTGAGGACGACGTCGACCGGGGTGCCATTGGCATCGTGCGGCATGTCTTCAACCGGCATGATCACGGAGACCACACCTTTGTTACCGTGACGACCGGCCATCTTGTCGCCCGGCTGGATGCGACGACGGATTGCCAGGTAAACCTTGACGATTTTCAGCACGCCTGGAGCCAGGTCATCGCCCTGCTGCAGTTTGCGCTTCTTGTCTTCGAACTTGTCGTCCAGCAGACGGCGACGATCAACGATGTAGGCCTGAGCCTTCTCGAGCTGCTCGTTGAGAGCATCTTCAGCCATGCGCAGTTTGAACCACTGACCATGCTCAAGACCGTCGAGTACTTCGTCGGTGATGTCCTGACCTTTCTTCAGACCTGCGCCGCCTTCAGCCTTGTGGCCTACCAAAGCGGAACGCAGACGCTCGAAAGTTGCGCCTTCAACGATACGGAACTCTTCGTTCAGATCCTTGCGGATCTCGTCGAGCTGAGTCTTCTCGATCGACAGCGCACGAGCATCACGCTCAACGCCGTCACGGGTGAAGACCTGTACGTCGATGACAGTACCTTTGGTACCGGTAGGTACGCGCAGGGAAGTGTCTTTAACGTCGCTGGCTTTTTCACCGAAGATTGCACGCAGCAGTTTTTCTTCCGGAGTCAGTTGGGTCTCGCCTTTCGGAGTGACCTTACCCACCAGGATGTCGCCTGCGCCAACTTCAGCACCTACGTAAACGATACCGGCTTCGTCCAGTTTGTTCAGTGCAGCTTCACCCACGTTCGGGATGTCTGCAGTGATCTCTTCAGGCCCAAGCTTGGTGTCACGGGCCACACAGGTCAGTTCCTGAATGTGGATCGTGGTGAAACGGTCTTCTTGAACAACACGCTCGGACAGGCAGATGGAGTCTTCGAAGTTGAAGCCGTTCCATGCCATGAACGCGATGCGCATGTTCTGACCCAGCGCCAGTTCACCCATATCGGTGGACGGACCGTCGGCCATGATGTCGCTACGCTGAACGCGATCACCTTTACGCACCAGCGGACGCTGGTTGATGCAGGTGTTCTGGTTCGAGCGGGTGTATTTGGTCAGGTTGTAGATGTCGACACCAGCTTCGCCGGTTTCAACTTCGTCATCAGCAACACGAACCACGATACGGCTGGCGTCGACGGAATCGATCACGCCGCCACGACGAGCCACGACGCAAACGCCGGAGTCACGGGCTACGTTACGCTCCATGCCAGTACCTACCAGCGGCTTGTCAGCGCGCAGGGTTGGTACAGCTTGACGCTGCATGTTCGAACCCATCAACGCACGGTTGGCGTCGTCGTGCTCGAGGAACGGAATCAGCGACGCTGCAACCGAAACTACCTGCTTCGGCGAAACGTCCATCAAGGTGACTTCTTCAGGCGCCTTAACGGTGAATTCGTTCAAGTGACGTACGGCTACCAGTTCGTCGATCAGGACTTTCTGGTCGTTCATGGTCGCCGAAGCCTGCGCGATCACGTGATCGGCTTCTTCAATAGCGGACAGGAACACGATCTCGTCGGTGACCACACCCTCTTTCACCACGCGGTACGGGCTTTCCAGGAAGCCGTACTGGTTGGTGCGAGCGTACGCAGCCAGGGAGTTGATCAGACCGATGTTCGGACCTTCCGGCGTTTCAATCGGGCATACACGACCGTAGTGAGTCGGGTGTACGTCACGAACTTCAAAGCCTGCGCGCTCACGAGTCAGACCGCCAGGGCCGAGTGCAGAGACACGACGCTTGTGGGTGATCTCGGACAGCGGGTTGTTCTGGTCCATGAACTGCGAGAGCTGGCTGGAACCGAAGAACTCTTTCACCGCCGCAGCCACTGGCTTGGCGTTGATCAGGTCTTGCGGCATCAGGCCTTCGCTTTCAGCCATCGACAGACGCTCTTTGACCGCACGCTCAACACGTACCAGGCCAACGCGGAACTGGTTCTCGGCCATTTCGCCTACGCAGCGAACACGACGGTTACCCAGGTGGTCGATGTCATCGACGATGCCTTTACCGTTACGGATGTCGACCAGAGTCTTCAGTACCGCGACGATGTCTTCCTTGCACAGCACGCCCGAACCTTCGATCTCGGTACGACCGATACGACGGTTGAACTTCATCCGGCCGACCGCAGACAGGTCATAGCGCTCAGGGCTGAAGAACAGGTTGTTGAACAGGGTTTCGGCAGCGTCTTTGGTTGGCGGCTCGCCTGGACGCATCATGCGATAGATCTCAACCAGCGCTTCCAATTGGTTGCTGGTGGAGTCGATCTTCAGCGTGTCGGAGACGAACGGACCGCAGTCGATATCGTTGGTGTACAGAGTTTCGATGCGAACAACGCCGGACTTGGCAATTTTTGCCAGGACTTCAGTGTTCAGCTCGGTGTTGCACTCTGCCAGAATTTCGCCGGTAGCCGGGTGCACGATGACCTTGGCGGTAGTGCGACCGAGGACGTAGTCCAGAGGTACTTCCAGGGTCTTGAGGCCAGCTTTTTCGATCTGGTTGATGTGGCGCGCGGTAATACGGCGGCCAGCTTCAACAATGACCTTGCCCTTCTCGTCCTGAATGTCCAGAACCGCAATTTCACCACGCAGACGCGAAGCAATCAGTTCCAGGCTGAGGGTTTCGCCGCTCAGGTGGAAAACGTTGGTGGTGTAGAAAGCGTCCAGCACTTCTTCAGTGGTATAGCCGAGCGCACGCAGCAGTACCGATGCCGGCAGCTTGCGACGACGGTCGATACGCACGAACACGCAGTCTTTCGGGTCGAACTCGAAGTCCAGCCACGAACCACGGTAAGGAATGATGCGCGCGGAGTACAGCAGTTTGCCGGAGCTATGCGTCTTGCCGCGGTCGTGGTCGAAGAACACGCCCGGGGAACGGTGCAGCTGGGAAACGATTACACGCTCGGTACCGTTGATTACGAAGGTACCGTTCTCAGTCATCAGTGGGATTTCACCCATGTAGACTTCTTGCTCTTTGATGTCCTTGATCGCTTTGTTCGACGATTCTTTGTCGAAAATGATCAGGCGCACTTTTACCCGCAAAGGTACGGCGAAAGTTACACCGCGCAATACGCATTCTTTGACATCAAATGCCGGTTCGCCCAGGCGATAACCGACGTACTCCAGCGCAGCATTGCCGGAGTAGCTGATGATCGGGAAAACGGATTTGAAGGCCGCATGCAGGCCCACGTCGCGGAACTGATCTTTAGTCGCTCCCGCTTGCAAGAATTCACGATACGAATCCAGCTGGATGGCCAGGAGGTACGGCACATCCATGACGTCCGGCAACTTGCTAAAGTCCTTGCGGATACGTTTTTTCTCAGTATATGAGTAAGCCATCAGCGTTCCCCAGCTTGGTCACCTGCTTGTTTGGCCCCTCCCGACGGGAGCAGCCAGAAAATCGTGCAAACCCCATGGTTTGCGCCACCGCATCGGGTGGTTACAGCGCCTTTATCAGCACCGACCCAGTCGGCTGCCAATAACGGAAAAAGGCCGGTGGCAAGAGCCACCAGCCATCAGCCTATCGCTTGACGCTCGGGCTGGAGGAGCAAAGTCGATGCTTATTTCAGCTCGACTTTAGCGCCTGCTTCTTCCAGCTTCTTCTTGGCGTCTTCAGCAGCTTCTTTCGAAACGCCTTCCAGAACAACCTGAGGAGCGCCGTCTACTTTCTCTTTGGCTTCTTTCAGGCCCAGACCGGTCAGTTCGCGAACTGCTTTAATGGCGTTTACTTTCTTCTCGCCAGCTTCCAGCAGAACAACGTTGAACTCGGTTTGCTCTTCAACAACAGCGGCAGCAGCAGCTGGACCAGCCGAAGCAGCAGCAGCGGTAACGCCGAAGGTTTCTTCCATCGCTTTGATCAGCTCAACGATTTCCACTACGGATTTCTGGCCGATTGCTTCGATGATTTGTTCGTTAGTCAGAGACATGACTCAATTCCTGAATTGGGGGACGGCCTACGCGACCATCGAAATAAACAAAAAACGCGAGAAGTTGACGAGCCTTAGGCTGCAGCAGCTTCTTTCTGGTCGCGAATTGCCGCCAGAGTACGAGCCAATTTGCTGGTAGCGCCTTGAATCACGCTCATCAGCTGAGAAATTGCTTCGTCACGGGTCGGCAGAGTTGCCAGTACGTCGATCTGATTAGCTGCGAGGAACTTGCCCTCGAACGCAGCTGCCTTGATCTCGAACTTGTCCTGACCCTTGGCAAACTCTTTGAAGATACGAGCAGCAGCGCCCGGATGTTCGTTCGAGAATGCAATCAGGGTCGGGCCGGTGAACACGTCGTTGAGGACACTGTATTGAGTGTCAGCAACAGCGCGCTTGAGCAGGGTGTTACGTACAACGCGTACGTAAACGCCAGCTTCACGAGCCTCTTTACGGAGTCCGGTCATTGCGCCTACTGTTACGCCACGTGCATCAACCACGACAGCGGACAGAGCGACTTTGGCAGCCTCGTTGACTTCAGCGACGATGGCCTTCTTGTCTTCGAGATTAATTGCCACGGGTTTAACTCCTGCTTGTTACCGTTTCATTCGATCGAAACCGAATGTCGTTTTGGTGTCTGATTCGGTAAGGAACCGGGAGCACCATCTGCGTAGGCTGGTGGTTTAAGACTTGCGCCGCCTACGGTCTTGGATAGCCCCCGCCAGGCAGGGACCCCAATCTTTCAATTGGTGCGATTACTCGCACCAATTTTTGTCTTACGCGTCCAGCGAGCTCTGGTCGATAACCAGACCTGGGCCCATAGTGGTGCTCAGGGTAACGCGCTTGACGTAGATACCTTTCGAGGAAGCTGGCTTGATACGCTTCAGATCAGCGATCAGGGCTTCAACGTTTTCCTTCAGCTTGACGGCGTCGAAGCCCATCTTGCCAACGGAAGTGTGAATGATACCGTTTTTGTCGGTGCGATAACGAACCTGACCAGCTTTAGCGTTCTTGACCGCGGTAGCTACGTCTGGAGTTACAGTACCAACCTTAGGGTTAGGCATCAGACCACGTGGACCGAGGATCTGACCCAACTGACCTACAACGCGCATTGCATCCGGGGATGCGATCACTACGTCATAGTTCAGGTCGCCGCCTTTCATTTCGGCAGCCAGGTCATCCATACCTACACGGTCAGCGCCGGCAGCCAAAGCGGCCTCAGCAGCTGGACCCTGGGTGAACACAGCAACGCGAACAGTCTTGCCAGTGCCGTGCGGCAGCACAGTAGCGCTACGAACAACCTGGTCGGATTTACGCGGGTCAACACCCAGGTTTACAGCAACGTCGAACGACTCGCTGAACTTGACAGTCGACAGCTCAGCCAGCAGAGCGGCGGCGTCTACAATGTTGTAGGCCTTGCCTGCTTCGATTTTGCCGGCGATAGCCTTTTGACGCTTGGTCAGCTTAGCCATTACACACCCTCCACGTTAAGGCCCATGCTACGAGCAGAACCGGCGATAGTACGCACGGCTGCATCCATATCAGCTGCAGTCAGATCCGCGTTTTTGGTTTTCGCGATTTCTTCCAGCTGAGCACGGGTAACGGTGCCAACCTTAACGGTGTTCGGACGAGCGGAACCGCTGGTCAGACCGGCCGCTTTCTTCAGCAGAACCGAAGCAGGGGTGGATTTTGTTTCGAAAGTGAAGCTACGGTCGCTGTAGACAGTGATGATCACTGGAGTCGGCAGACCAGCTTCCAGACCCTGAGTACGGGCGTTGAAAGCTTTGCAGAATTCCATGATGTTCACGCCGTGCTGACCCAGTGCAGGACCAACAGGTGGGCTTGGGTTAGCCTGAGCGGCCTTCACTTGCAGCTTGATGTAAGCGGTAATCTTCTTGGCCATGAGGCACTCCAATTACGGGTTCGAACGCCTCGAAAGGCTCCCCGGTTACTTGCGCGTTTATCCCAGTGACGACAAAACCCCACAGCCTATGGCTGCGGGGTTGGGATGCTTTTTCAGCTAGACCTTTTCGACCTGACTGAACTCCAACTCTACCGGAGTAGAGCGACCGAAAATGAGCACCGCCACTTGGATCCGGCTCTTTTCGTAGTTAACTTCTTCAACAACGCCATTGAAATCAGCGAATGGACCGTCGTTGACTCGCACCGTCTCGCCTGGCTCGAAGAGAGTCTTCGGCTTCGGCTTGTCGCTACCATCAGCAACACGACGCAGAATTGCTTCCGCCTCTTTATCGGTGATTGGCGCTGGCTTATCAGCAGTACCGCCGATAAAACCCATGACCCGAGGAGTATCCTTGACCAAATGCCAAGTACCCTCATTCATATCCATCTGAACCAGCACGTAGCCTGGAAAGAATTTGCGCTCGCTTTTGCGCTTCTGGCCATTACGCATTTCAACCACTTCTTCAGTGGGAACCAGAATCTCGCCGAAGCCATCTTCCATGCCAGCCAGCTTTACGCGCTCGACCAGCGAGCGCATCACATGCTTCTCGTAACCCGAGTAAGCATGCACAACATACCAACGCTTAGCCACGGGACACCCTTAGCCGACAATCAAGGAAACAAGCCAGCCGAGCAGGGAATCAAGCCCCCACAATAGCAACGCCATAACCAAAACAACAGCCACCACAATAAGGGTGGTCTGCGTGGTTTCTTGGCGAGTTGGCCACACGACTTTACGAATCTCGGTGCGAGCTTCCTTAACCAGTACAAAGAAAGACTTGCCCTTCGCAGTCTGCAGGCCTACAAAGGCAGCTACAGCAGCTAAGGCCAGCAAAGCAAGTACACGGTACAGGATCGGCGAAGCAGAGTAATACTGATTGCCAACAACGCCAACAACCACCAAAGCGACAACTACAAGCCACTTGAGCAGATCGAAGCGAGAGCCTTGAGCTTCAGCTTTAGGAGTCATCTATGAAGATCCTGTGAAAAGAAAGCCAGACACACCAAGTGAATCTGGCAGGTCAGGAGGGAATCGAACCCCCAACCTACGGTTTTGGAGACCGTCGCTCTGCCAATTGAGCTACTGACCTAAAACAAAATCAGGCCGACCATTATGCCGGCCCGAAAAATACATTACAACCACTTACTCGATGATTTTGGCTACGACACCAGCGCCGACGGTACGACCGCCTTCACGGATAGCGAAACGCAGACCATCTTCCATTGCGATGGTTTTGATCAGGGTAACAGTCATCTGAATGTTATCACCTGGCATTACCATTTCAACGCCTTCTGGCAGCTCGCAGTTACCGGTCACGTCAGTAGTACGGAAGTAGAACTGTGGACGGTAGCCTTTGAAGAACGGAGTGTGACGACCGCCTTCTTCCTTGCTCAGAACGTAAACTTCTGCGGTGAACTTGGTGTGCGGCTTAACCGACCCCGGCTTAACCAGAACCTGACCACGCTCAACGTCGTCACGCTTGGTACCACGCAGCAGAACGCCGCAGTTCTCGCCAGCACGACCTTCGTCGAGCAGCTTGCGGAACATTTCAACACCGGTGCAAGTAGTAACGGTGGTGTCACGCA
>NZ_RWIL01000021.1:0-3126 GCF_009764635.1 Pseudomonas sp. PB103
TCTCGCCAGCACGACCTTCGTCGAGCAGCTTGCGGAACATTTCAACACCGGTGCAAGTAGTAACGGTGGTGTCACGCAGACCAACGATTTCCAGCGGATCTTGAACGCGAACGATACCGCGCTCGATGCGACCAGTTACAACAGTACCGCGACCGGAGATCGAGAATACGTCCTCGATTGGCATCAGGAACGGCTTGTCAGTCACACGAACTGGTTCTGGGATGTAGCTATCCAGAGTCTCAACCAGTTTCTTGACGGCAGTGGTGCCCATCTCGTTGTCGTCTTTGCCCTCCAGAGCCATACGAGCCGAACCGATGATGATTGGAGTGTCATCGCCCGGGAAGTCGTAGGTGGACAGCAGGTCGCGAACTTCCATCTCAACCAGTTCCAGCAGCTCAGCGTCATCTACCAGGTCAGCCTTGTTCAGGAAAACCACGATGTACGGAACGCCTACCTGACGGGACAGCAGGATGTGCTCACGGGTTTGCGGCATCGGACCATCAGCGGCCGAGCAAACTAGAATAGCGCCATCCATTTGAGCAGCACCGGTGATCATGTTCTTCACATAATCAGCGTGACCTGGGCAGTCAACGTGAGCGTAGTGACGGATCTTCGAGTTGTACTCAACATGAGCGGTATTGATGGTAATGCCGCGTGCTTTTTCTTCCGGGGCGCTGTCGATCTTGTCGAAGTCAACGATTGCCGAGCCGAAAACTTCGGAGCAAACGCGAGTCAGAGCAGCAGTCAAAGTGGTTTTACCGTGGTCAACGTGACCAATGGTCCCAACGTTGACGTGCGGCAGGGAACGATCAAATTTTTCCTTAGCCATCGATATCACCCTTAACAGAAGAATTGAGCAAACGACACAAGCCATTAAAACAAAGGCAGATATTTTCATATCTGCCTTGTTATATGGAGCTCTTGAGCGGATTTGAACCGCTGACCTCACCCTTACCAAGGGTGTGCTCTACCAACTGAGCTACAAGAGCAAAACACTTTGCACAACCTGCAAACTTGGAGCGGGTAGCGGGAATCGAACCCGCATCATCAGCTTGGAAGGCTGAGGTTCTACCACTAAACTATACCCGCGGAGCCTGCAGCTCACGCTTAAATCTGGTGGAGGGAGAAGGATTCGAACCTTCGAAGTCGTAGACGTCAGATTTACAGTCTGATCCCTTTGGCCGCTCGGGAACCCCTCCTAATCAGGCCGGCATTCTATACTATGCCAAACCCCTGTCAAGCATTTTCTCATTTAAAAACCTGAGGTTAGCTGCATTGACATCACTTCACTTTGATTCCCTGTTTAGGTCTTCGCTGTGGAGCGGGCGCCATTCTATGCAAACTATTCAGTAGGTGCAACCCCCTCACACAGCATTATTTTATGTTTTAACTCATTGAATTCCTTGGAAAGGTTCTGCAGCTGGATATCCCCCAGCAAACGCTCGCTCGAAGGCGCTATCCGCAACCAGTACTCAACATCAGGAAGATCCTTCGACGCAGGCTGTGCACTTATCCCCATACCAGCCAAACGCCGCTCAAGGCCTTCAATCAGCTCTTGGCGAGAGAATCCTCCCAGGAAAAGGCATTCATTCTCCACTGTAGAGCTGCTCGTCCTTTCTCGCGATGCAGCTCCGCTCTCGCTGAGCAAACGAATATCTTGCTGCGAACCTCGATACAGATTGAGCGGAGTCACATCTTTCGCACGCAAAGGGGCCTCCTGCTGATGCCAGACGTAATAAAACACATTGAGTACTAACAGCAGCAGGAAGATCCAACGCATACAAACCTCAAGTAAAAGGACATGCCATAGCCAGACTTACAAAGAAACCCACCAGGAGCGATCCATGCCAAGCAACTGCACGCAGGCCCTTATTCAGCAACTAATCCGATTCAACGATCGCCTGCACAATCAAATCCGTCGCTTCATTGGCTAACACGCGCCGTTTTATGAAGCCATTACCCTACTCGAGCTCAAGAATCGTCTCGCAGCCTCAGGCTAAGCTCACCACCACTGAAAACCTTTTCAACACCATCCACCACCAACCGCAGAGCACCTTGATTATCGATACCTTGCACCACGCCATCTATTTGACTAACGCCAGCAATCAGTGAGACCGACCGACCATGCCACAAATGGTTTTCTTCCCACTCCGCTTGCATAACCGTAAAGCCACCAGCCTGGTGACGCTCTATATAAGCCTGTAATTGCTCACTCAATTCAGCCACAAGAACATTACGATCGCAGGCCTTCCCAGACTCGAGCCGTATTGACGTCCATTTTTGATCCACTTCTGTTGCGACCTGCATGTTTGCATTGATGCCAATGCCTAACACCACATGGCAAACATCTGCGGGGTCGCCAACGAGCTCGAGTAAAATGCCAGCAATTTTCTTGTCACCGACAAGGACATCGTTAGGCCACTTTAACCCCGCCCCACCAACGCCGGATTTCCACAAGGCCCGCATCACCGCCAAGCCAACGACCAGACTCAACCCTTCGAGCTGGCGCATTCCACCATCGATGCGAAGAACAAGACTGTAATAAAGATTTTCGGCAAACGGGCTAACCCATTTGCGCCCTCTACGCCCACGACCGGAAGTCTGCCTCTCAGCAACAACTAAAAATGGCGCGGCCTGCCCACGACCAATAGCGCGCAAAGCTTCAGCATTCGTCGAGTCGATAGTGTCGAACACTGCGAGAGGCCATTGCGGCATCATTTCTGAGATTTTTATAGGGTCGAGTAACGTCAACGGCGCCGCCAACTGATAGCCACGCCCCCGAACCTTATGAATGGACAATCCAAGCTCAGACTCAAGGTGCTGAAGCTGCTTCCATACTGCACTTCGGCTAACTCCGAGGGCTACGCCCAGGGCCTCACCAGAATGAAAGCGCCCATCCTTCAGAAGATTTAACAACGTCAGCATGCAGGTCTCGCCTCGTAATGAGGCCCGAATAATATCTATGCTCAGGACAGTTGCATAGAAATCAAGCGAGCACATTTCCTGCGGGCAAAACAAAACCCCAACTGCTTTCGCAATTGGGGTTTCGGAATTTAATCTTGACGATGACCTACTCTCACATGGGGAAACCCCACACTACCATCGGCGATGCATCGTTTCACTGCT
>NZ_RWIL01000022.1:0-3713 GCF_009764635.1 Pseudomonas sp. PB103
AGCTCCTACGGGGATCTATGTAGGAGCTGCCGAAGGCTGCGATCTTTGATTTAAAGCGGCACATACCGACTCAACAGCGCCCGCAACGCCGCCGGTTTCACCGGTTTTGCCAGATAATCCAGCCCCGCCGCATGCACCTGCGCCACCATCTCCGGACGCCCGTCAGCACTGATCACCACCCCCGGCACCGGCTCGCCCAGCGTGGTGCGCAGCCACGCCATCAACTCGGTGCCGGTGTCACCGTGATCGAGGTGATAGTCGACCAGCGCCAATTGCGGACGTACGCCATCATTCAGCAACGCCGCGCATTCCTCGCGATTACGCGCCGTCCAGACCTGACAACCCCAGCGGCTCAACAGGCTGTTCATGCCGATCAGAATGCTGTCTTCGTTGTCGATGCACAGCACCCGCGCGCCACTCAATAACTTGCCATTCAGCTCGACGGCCGCAGTGACCGGCACAGTTTGCGTGAGGGCCAATGGCACGCTGACGCTGAACACGCTGCCACGCCCCGGCCATGAACGCACGCGCAAGGTGTGGCCGAGCACGCGACATAACCCATCGGCAATCGCCAGACCCAAACCGAGGCCTTTTTCGGCGCGGGTCTGGTGGCTGTCGAGGCGTTTGAACTCCTCGAAAATTACCTGCTGTTTGTCTTCAGGAATCCCCGGCCCGCGATCCCACACTTCCAGGCACAACTCGCCGCCACGCCGGCGCACACCCAGCAACACCGGGCCTTTGGCGTAACGGAAGGCGTTGGTGAGGAAGTTTTGCAGAATCCGCCGCAGCAGCTTGATGTCGCTGTCGATGCGCAAATGACTGCCGCGCACCCGGAAAGTCAGGCCTTGTTCCTGCGCCAGCGCCTTGAACTCGGCGCCGAGGGTGTCGAACAGTTCGTTGACTGCAAATGGCTTGCGGTCCGGGTTGATCTTGCCGTTTTCCAGTCGGGAAATGTCCAGCAAATCGCTGATCAGGTCTTCGGCCGAACGCAGCGAACTGTCGAGGTGCTGCACCAGTTTTTGCGCCTCGCTGCTCAAGCCGTCGTCCTGATGCGAAAGGGCGGCGGAGAACAGCCGCGCGGCGTTCAGCGGCTGCATCAAGTCATGGCTGACGGCGGCGAGGAAACGGGTTTTCGACTGATTCGCCGCCTCGGCGGTGCCCTTGGCTTCGGTCAGCGCGACGTTGAGTTGCGACAGCTCTTGTGTGCGCTCGCTGACCCGTTGTTCGAGGCCTTCGTTGGCCTCGGTCAGCGCCTGTTCGGCTTCGCGGAACGCGGTGATGTCGGTGAAACTCATGACAAAACCGCCGCCCGGCATCGGGTTGCCGATCAACTCGATCACCCGGCCGTTGGGGAACAGTCGTTCAGAGGTGTGCGCGCGGCCCTGGCGCATCCAGTGCAGGCGGCGGGCAACGTGGACTTCGGCTTCGCCGGGGCCGCATAAACCGCGCTCGGCGTTGTAGCGAATGATGTCGGCAATCGGTCGGCCGACGCTGATCAAACCGTCGGGATAATTGAACAGCTCCAGATAACGACGATTCCACGCCACCAGTTTCAGCGACTGGTCGACCACGCTGATGCCCTGGGTAATGTTCTCGATCGCACCTTGCAGCAAGGCACGGTTGAACTGCAGCACCTCCGAGGCTTCGTCGGCGATACGGACGACATCCTCCAACTGCATTTCCCGACCTTCGATGGCGGCTTTTACGACCGCGCGCGTCGAAGAAGCACCGAGCACACCGGCCAGCAACCGCTCGGTGTGGGCGATCCATTCGCTGTCGGCGTTCTGGTTGGGGTTGAAGCCTTTGCCCTGACGGTAAGCGAAGCGGATGAAGCTCTGGCGCGCGCGTTCTTCACCGACAAAGCGCGCCGCCAGTTGCAGCAAGTCATCGATTTGCACCGCCAGCATCGAGCGTGCACTCGGGCGGGCGCTGATCTCCTGACCGATGAAACGTCCCGCCTGCCAATGCTCCGACACCCGCGTACGCGACAGCACCGAAACCCAGGCGAACAAGGTGAAGTTACCGGCCAGCGACAGCACCACGCCTTGGGTCAGCGGGGTGATCGGCAGGTTCAGCGGATTGCTGTGCAGCCATGCCAGCCCCGGGAAACTGCTCAGCGACCAGCCGAGACTGTGCGCCGCAATCGGCAGAATCAGGGTGTAGAACCACAGGAACGTACCGGCGGCGAGGCCGGCAAACACGCCGCGGCGGTTGGCCTGTTTCCAGTACAGCGCGCCGAGCATGGCGGGCGCCAGTTGGGTCACCGCGGCAAAGGCAATCTGGCCGATGGTTGCCAGGCTCGCCGTCGAGCCCAGCAGGCGATAGCTGACGTACGCCAGCAACAGAATCAGCACGATGCTGACGCGACGCACCGAGAGCATCCACTGGCGGAACACTTCGAAGGGGCGCTCGGCGTTGTTACGTCGCAACAGCCATGGCAACAGCATGTCGTTGGAGACCATGGTCGACAGCGCCACGCTGGCGACGATGACCATGCCGGTCGCCGCCGACGCGCCACCGATAAACGCCAGCATCGCCAGCGCCGGATGCGCCTGCGCCAGTGGCAGGCTGATCACGAAGGAGTCCGGCAGCACGTCGCTTGGCAGCAGCATCTGACCGGCAAGCGCGATCGGCACGACAAACAGCGCGGCCAGGGCGAGATAAGCCGGGAACACCCATTTGGCCAGACGCAGATCCTGCGGGTCGATGTTCTCCACCACCGTGACGTGGAACTGCCGGGGCAGGCAGATAATCGCCATCATCGCCACGCCGGTCTGCACCACCATTGACGGCCAGTTGATGGTTTCCTTCCAGTATTCCTCCAGGCGCGGGGCGAGCATGGCCTGATTGAACAAGTCGTCAAAACCGTCGTACAAGCCGTAAGTGACGAAGGCGCCGACGGCGAGAAAGGCGAACAGCTTGACCAGCGATTCGAAGGCAATCGCCAACACCATGCCACGGTGGTGTTCGGTGGCGTCGAGGTTGCGCGTACCGAAGACGATGGTGAACAGCGCCAGCACCAGCGACACGATCAGCGCGGTGTCCTGGGCGCGGGTGCCCATGGCGTCGGCGCCGGCGCCGATCAACAGGTTTACGCCGAGGACGATGCCTTTGAGTTGCAGGGCGATGTAGGGGAGGACGCCGACCAGGCAGATCAGCGCGACGACCACCGCCAGCGATTGCGATTTGCCGTAACGCGCGGCGATAAAGTCGGCGATGGAGGTGATGTTCTCCTGTTTGCTGATCATCACCATTTTCTGCAGCACCCACGGCGCGCCGAGCAGCAGCAGGATCGGCCCGAGGTAGATCGGCAGGAATGACCACAGTTGTTCGGCAGCCTGGCCAACCGCGCCGAAGAACGTCCAACTGGTGCAGTAAACCGCCAGCGACAGGCTGTACACCCAGGCACGCATGCGCGGCGGCAAGGGCGCGCTGCGACGGTCGCCGTAGAAGGCGATGGCGAACATGATGGCCATATAGGCCAGGGCGACGGCGGCGATCAGCCCGGTGGACAACGACATGCAACACTCCCGACAGAAGACTCCCCGGCAGTCCTGCCCGGGCGGACAGTCTCGCATGCGCGGGGCGGTTAGTCAGTGTCGACCAAGGTCGTGGCGCGGCGGGGTGTCGCAGGGATGCTACTCGAGCAAAACCTTGTAGGAGCTGCGGCACGCTGCGATCTTTTGATCTTGATTTCAAAGATCAAAAGATCG